>NZ_JBKORL010000072.1:0-19799 GCF_047314525.1 Shewanella sp. BJSY2023SW007
AAGCCCCACGTTAACGTGGGCACCATTGGTCACGTTGACCATGGTAAAACCACTCTGACTGCTGCTATCTCAACTGTACTGTCTAAGACTTACGGTGGTGAGGCGCGTGACTTTGCAGCGATCGATAACGCTCCAGAAGAGCGTGAGCGCGGTATTACCATCAATACCTCTCACATCGAGTATGACACTCCAACTCGTCACTACGCCCACGTAGACTGCCCAGGTCACGCTGACTATGTTAAAAACATGATCACCGGTGCTGCCCAGATGGACGGCGCAATCCTGGTAGTAGCTTCTACTGACGGCCCAATGCCACAGACTCGTGAGCACATCCTGCTGTCTCGTCAGGTAGGTGTACCTTTCATCATCGTATTCATGAACAAGTGTGACATGGTAGACGATGAAGAGCTGCTGGAACTGGTAGAGATGGAAGTTCGTGAACTGCTGTCTGAGTACGATTTCCCAGGTGATGACCTGCCAGTAATTCAGGGTTCTGCTCTGAAAGCTCTGGAAGGCGACGCTCAGTGGGAAGCCAAGATCATTGAACTGGCAGAAGCACTGGATACCTACATCCCTGAGCCAGAGCGTGATATCGATAAGCCATTCCTGCTGCCTATCGAAGACGTATTCTCAATCTCTGGTCGCGGTACTGTAGTAACAGGTCGTGTAGAGCGCGGTATCATCAAAGTTGGTGACGAAGTAGAAATCGTGGGTATCCACGACACTACCAAGACCACCTGTACTGGTGTAGAAATGTTCCGTAAGCTGCTGGACGAAGGTCGTGCCGGTGAGAACTGCGGTATCCTGCTGCGTGGTACCAAGCGTGATGAAGTAGAGCGTGGTCAAGTACTGGCTAAGCCTGGTTCAATCACTCCACACACCAAGTTCGAATCAGAAGTTTACGTCCTGTCTAAAGAAGAAGGTGGTCGTCACACTCCATTCTTCAAAGGCTACCGTCCACAGTTCTACTTCCGTACAACTGACGTGACCGGTACTATCGAACTGCCAGAAGGCGTAGAGATGGTAATGCCAGGTGACAACATCAAGATGACAGTAACTCTGATCTGCCCAATCGCGATGGACGAAGGTCTGCGCTTCGCAATCCGTGAAGGTGGCCGTACAGTTGGTGCTGGTGTTGTAGCTAAGATCATCGCTTAATTGCGGATCTCGGCTATCATAAAAAGGCGACCTTAGGGTCGCCTTTTTACTGGCCGTTTGTCAGTCGTTCAAAAATGGTTGGCAATGAGTGTTGAAGTCAGTATAATTTGCGCCACTTTTTGACAGCGTTAATGCTGTTGATAATTCCGACAGTAGGCTTGTAATCCGTAACTGGATGAGTATAATAGCCTCCTCGCTTAACTTGAGTAAGCGACAAAAGTTGATTTAGCCCTCGGGGCTAAACACAAATACAGCGACTCCGATTGGGAGTCGAACGGTTAAATCATCTCGCTCTGTCTTTCCAAGAAAGGAAATGGCTAGAGGGTGATTTTTTATGTGTCCATTTTAGGAGCTCTGGTCAATGCAGAACCAAAGAATCCGTATCCGCTTGAAAGGATTTGATCATCGTTTGATTGATCAGTCTACCGCGGAAATCGTTGAAACTGCTAAGCGTACTGGCGCCCAGGTACGTGGTCCTATCCCACTGCCTACGCGCAAAGAGCGTTATACCGTTTTGATCTCTCCGCACGTTAATAAAGATGCTCGTGACCAATACGAAATCCGTACTCACAAGCGTTTGGTTGACATCGTAGAGCCAACTGAGAAGACAGTCGACGCGCTGATGCGTCTGGATCTTGCGGCTGGTGTCGACGTACAGATTAGCTTGGGTTAATTGAGATCCTTAGAAGAGGTTTGAGAGATGGCTATCGGTCTTATTGGTCGTAAAGTGGGTATGACCCGCATCTTCACCGAAGATGGCGTGTCTATCCCTGTTACTGTAATTGAAGTAAATGCAAACCGCGTTACTCAGGTGAAAACTCTGGAAAACGACGGCTACCGTGCACTTCAAGTTACTACTGGTGCCAAAAAAGCCAACCGCATCACTAAGCCAGAAGCAGGTCACTTTGCCAAAGCGGGCGTTGACGCCGGCCGTGGTTTGTGGGAAATGCGTCTGGCAGACGGTGAAGGCGAAGGCATTGAAGTTGGTGCTGAGCTGAACGTAGATATCTTCGCTGACGTAGCGAAAGTAGATGTTACCGGTCAATCAAAAGGTAAAGGTTTCCAAGGCGGCGTTAAGCGCTGGAACTTCCGTACCCAGGATATGACTCACGGTAACTCATTGGCGCACCGTGCTAACGGTTCTATCGGTCAGAACCAGACGCCAGGTCGCGTATTCAAAGGCAAAAAAATGTCAGGCCACATGGGTGCTGAGCGTGTTACCACTCAAAATCTGGACGTAGTACGTGTAGATGCTGAGCGTAACCTGCTGCTGGTTAAAGGTGCTGTTCCAGGCGCTACCAATGGCGACCTGATCATCAAGCCTGCCGTTAAAGCCTAAGGTCTGAGGAGATAGTAATGGAATTGGTATTGAAAGACGCGCAAAGCGCTCTTGAAGTTTCCGAAACTACCTTCGGCCGTGACTTTAATGAAGCACTGGTTCATCAGGTAGTTGTAGCTTACGCTGCAAACGCGCGTCAGGGCACTCGTGCTCAGAAAACTCGCGCTGAAGTGACTGGCTCTGGCAAGAAGCCATGGCGCCAAAAAGGTACTGGCCGCGCTCGTGCGGGTGGTGTCAAGGGTCCAATCTGGCGTGGCGGTGGCGTAACTTTCGCTGCTAAAACCCAAGATCACAGCCAGAAAGTCAACAAGAAAATGTACCGCGGCGCTCTGAAGAGCATCCTGTCCGAGCTGGTACGTCAAGAACGTCTGATCGTTGTTGAAAAGTTTGCTGTTGAAGCTCCTAAAACTAAAGAGCTGAAGGCCAAGCTGAAAGACATGGGTCTGGAAGACGTATTGATTGTGACTTCCGAAGTTGACGAGAATCTGTTCTTGGCAGCTCGCAACCTGTACAAGGTTGATGTTCGTGATGTTGCTGGTATTGACCCAGTAAGCCTGATCGCGTTCGACAAAGTGCTGGTAACTGCTGATGCTGTTAAGCAAATCGAGGAGATGCTGGCATGATCCGCGAAGAACGTTTACTGAAAGTTATTCTGGCGCCTCACATCTCTGAAAAGAGCACTGTGGTTGCTGAGAAGAACAACACTGTAGTTTTCCGTGTAGCTATCGACGCCACTAAAGCTGAGATCAAAGCTGCAGTTGAAAAACTGTTTGAAGTTGAAGTTGATTCAGTTCGCACTCTGGTGAACAAAGGCAAAACCAAGCGTCACGGTGCCCGTGTTGGTCGTCGCAGCGATTGGAAAAAAGCCTATGTTACTCTGGCTGAGGGTGCTGACATCGATTTCGTCGGCGCTGAAGCGTAAGGAGATTACTCATGGCAGTTATTAAGTGTAAGCCAACCTCTCCAGGTCGTCGCCACGTCGTTAAAGTGGTTAACTCTGACCTGCACAAGGGTAAACCTTTTGCTGGCCTGTTGGCGAAAAAATCTAAGAGTGGTGGCCGTAACAACACTGGTCGTATCACTGTTCGTCACGTTGGTGGTGGTCATAAGCAACACTACCGTCTGATTGACTTCAAACGTGATAAAGATGGTATCCCAGCGAAGATTGAGCGTCTGGAATACGATCCAAACCGTACCGCGCACATTGCGCTGGTACTGTACGCAGACGGTGAGCGTCGCTACATCCTGGCTGCCAAAGGCATGCAGGCTGGTGACAAAATCGTTTCTGGCGTAGAAGCTGAAATCAAGACAGGTAACGCCCTGCCACTGCGTAACATCCCAGTTGGTAGCGTAGTTCACGCTGTTGAAATGAAACCTGGCAAAGGTGCTCAGATTGCACGTTCTGCCGGTGCTTATGTACAAGTTGTAGCTCGTGATGGCGCTTATGCCACTCTGCGTCTTCGCTCTGGCGAAATGCGCAAAGTGCCAGTTGATTGCCGCGCGACTCTGGGTGAAGTTGGTAACGCCGAGCACATGCTGCGTCAGCTGGGTAAAGCTGGTGCCAAGCGCTGGAGAGGCGTACGCCCAACAGTTCGTGGTGTTGCAATGAACCCAGTAGACCACCCACATGGTGGTGGTGAAGGCCGTACTTCTGGTGGTCGTCACCCAGTGACTCCATGGGGTGTGCCAACTAAGGGTTACAAGACCCGTAGTAACAAGCGCACTGACAAGTACATCGTACGTCGTCGTAATAAATAGTAAGAGGATTCGCCATGCCACGTTCTCTCAAGAAAGGTCCATTCATTGACCTGCACTTGCTGAAGAAGGTAGAGAAAGCGGTGGAAGCAGGTGACAAGAAGCCTATTAAGACTTGGTCACGTCGCTCAATGATCATTCCAAACATGATTGGTTTGACCATCGCTGTCCATAATGGTCGTCAGCACGTTCCTGTGTTCGTAACTGACGAAATGATCGGCCACAAACTTGGTGAATTCTCACCAACTCGCACTTATCGCGGCCATGCTGCTGATAAGAAAGCGAAGAAGCGCTAATACGGGAGGAATGAGATGGAAGTTTTAGCTAAACATCGTTTTGCCCGTACGTCGCCTCAAAAGGCTCGTCTGGTAGCTGATCAGATCCGCGGTTTGCCTGTTTCCAAGGCCCTCGAGATCCTGACCTTCAGCCCCAAGAAAGCCGCCGTACTGGTCAAAAAAGTACTGGATTCAGCCATTGCTAATGCTGAGCATAACGAAGGTGCTGACATTGATGAACTGAAAGTTGGAAAAGTCTTCGTTGATGAAGGTCCAACTATGAAGCGCATCATGCCACGTGCTAAAGGCCGCGCCGACCGTATCATGAAGCGTACCAGCCACATTACTGTGGTTGTATCAGATCGCTAGGAGAGAGCAATGGGACAGAAAGTACATCCTAATGGTATCCGTCTGGGTATCACTAAGCCTTGGATCTCTACCTGGTACGCTGATAAAGCAGACTACGCTGCTAATCTGCACGGCGACTGGGAAGTGCGTAAGTTTCTCGAAGAGAAGCTGAAAGCCGCATCAGTATCTAAGATCGTTATCGAACGCCCAGCGAAAAGCATCCGCGTTACCATTCACACTGCCCGTCCAGGTGTTGTGATCGGTAAGAAAGGTGAAGACGTTGAGGTTCTGCGTGCTGAAGTTGCCAAAATTACTGGCACTCCTGCGCAAATTAACATCGCTGAGATCCGTAAGCCTGAACTGGACGCCAAGCTGGTAGCTGATTCTATCGCTCAACAGCTGGAACGTCGTGTTATGTTCCGTCGCGCTATGAAGCGTGCGGTACAGAACGCTATGCGTCTGGGCGCTAAAGGTATCAAAGTTGAAGTTAGTGGCCGTTTAGGCGGCGCTGAGATTGCGCGCACTGAGTGGTATCGCGAAGGCCGTGTGCCTCTGCATACACTGCGTGCTGACATCGACTATTCAACCTCTGAAAGTCACACTCAATACGGTGTGATCGGCATTAAAGTTTGGGTCTTCAAAGGTGAAGTCCTGGACGGTATCGTGCCTCAGATCGAAGAGCCGAAGCAGCAACCTAAGCGCAAGCCTCGTGGTAAATAGGAGAGCCGGCAATGCTGCAACCTAAACGTATGAAGTTTCGCAAAATGTTCAAAGGCCGCAACCGCGGTCTGGCGAACGGTACTGAAGTTAGCTTCGGTACATTTGGTCTGAAAGCAGTTGGCCGCGGCCGTTTGACTGCCCGTCAGATCGAATCTGCACGTCGTGCCATGACACGTCACATTAAGCGTCAAGGTCAAATCTGGATTCGGGTTTTTCCTGACAAGCCAATTACCTCTAAGCCTCTTGAAGTGCGTATGGGTAAAGGTAAAGGTAACGTTGAATACTGGGTATGTCAGATTCAACCAGGCAAGGTACTCTATGAAATGAATGGCGTTTCAGAAGAGCTGGCTCGCGAAGCATTCGCACTGGCCGCTGCTAAACTGCCTATCAAGACTACCTTCGTAACTAAGACGGTGATGTAATGAAAGCGAGCGAACTGAGAGAAAAGAGCGTTGAGGAATTGAACGCTGAACTGCTTGGTCTGCTGCGTGAGCAGTTTAACCTGCGTATGCAACACGCCACTGGTCAGCTGGCACAAACTCACCAGCTGAAACAAGTGCGCCGTAACATTGCGCGCGTTAAGACCATTATTACTTCTAAGGCAGGTGCATAATGTCTGAGAAAATCCGTACTTTGCAGGGTAAAGTCATCAGCGACAAGATGGACAAGTCCATCACTGTAGCTGTTGAGCGTCAAGTTAAGCACCCAATCTACGGTAAGTACATCAAACGTACTACTAAGATCCATGCACATGACGAACAAAACCAGTGTAAAGAAGGTGATTTCGTGTCTATTCGCGAATGTCGCCCTCTGTCTAAGACCAAGTCTTGGACTCTGGTTGAAGTAGTAAGCAAGGCCTAATTTTTATTAGGTAAACTGGTAAACGGCTCCTTTTCGGGGCCGTTTGTTTTTTAATACTATCCATCCTCTATTTATGGTGTTATACTTGCGCGCCATTTTTGACCGATTTGAACGGCAAGAATGGTGTTTATTTAGCCCCATGGTGGGGATTGTGTAGTAACGATAGCGGAGCACTTAAAATGATCCAAATGCAATCGACTCTCGATGTCGCATGTAACAGCGGCGCGCGCAGAGTTCAGTGTATTAAGGTCTTGGGTGGCTCTCATCGTCGTTATGCCGGTATCGGCGACATCATCAAGGTTTCTGTTAAAGAAGCCATTCCTCGCGCTAAAGCGAAGAAAGGTGATGTGTATAACGCGGTGGTAGTCCGTACTAAGAAAGGCGTACGTCGTCCAGACGGTTCTGTCATTCGCTTCGATCGGAATGCAGCGGTATTGCTTAACGCAAACCTTGCCCCGATTGGTACTCGTATCTTTGGACCTGTGACACGTGAACTGCGTACTGAGCAATTCATGAAGATTGTGTCGCTGGCACCAGAAGTACTGTAAGGAGCTTCAAAATGGCAGCAAAAATCCGTCGTGAAGACGAAGTAATTGTACTGGCCGGTAAGGATAAGGGTAAGCGCGGTAAGGTTACTCGTGTACTTACTACCGGTAAGTTAATTGTTGAAGGCATCAATCTCGTTAAGAAGCACCAGAAGCCTAACCCACAACTGGGTGTGACTGGTGGTATCGTTGAGAAAGAAGCACCGATTCAAGCATCTAATGTTGCGATCTTTAACCCTGTCACTGGCAAGGCGGATCGTGTTGGTTTCCGATTCGAAGACGGTAAGAAAGTCCGTTTCTTCAAATCGAACAGTGAACTCGTTAAGTAACTGGAGTAAACGATGGCGAAACTGCATGATAGATACAAAGAGACTGTTGTTGCTGAACTAACTAAAAAGTTCGGTTATACCAGTGTCATGCAAGTCCCTCGGATTGAGAAAATCACCCTGAATATGGGTGTTGGCGAAGCCGTAGCTGACAAGAAAATCATGGAAAATGCTGTCCGTGATATGACTGCTATTGCCGGCCAAAAACCAGTTGTGACTGTAGCTCGTAAGTCAGTTGCTGGTTTTAAAATCCGTGAAGGCTACCCTATTGGCTGTAAAGTAACCCTGCGCGGTGAGCGCATGTGGGAATTCTTTGAGCGTTTGGTTGACATCGCAATCCCTCGTATCCGTGACTTCCGTGGTCTGAGCGCTAAGTCGTTCGACGGCCGTGGTAACTACGCGATGGGCGTGCGCGAGCAGATCATCTTCCCAGAAATCGACTACGATAAAGTCGATAAGATTCGTGGTATGGATATTGTTATCACTACCTCTGCGAATACTGACGAAGAAGGTCGCGCTTTGCTTGATGCTTTCAACTTCCCATTCAAGAAATAAGGGGTAGCGAAATGGCAAAATTGTCAATGAAGGCACGTGAAGCAAAACGTGCAAAGCTCGTGGCCAAGTATGCTGAAAAGCGTGCAGCTCTTAAGGCTATCATCAGCAGCCCAGAGTCTTCTGACGAAGCTCGTTGGGATGCGGTTCTTAAGCTGCAAGCTCTACCACGTGATTCAAGCGCATCGCGTCAACGCAATCGCTGTAATCAAACTGGCCGCCCTCATGGTTTCCTGCGCAAATTCGGTCTGAGCCGTATCAAGCTGCGTGAAGCAACCATGCGTGGTGAAGTTCCTGGTCTGCGTAAGGCCAGCTGGTAAGCACTTGTCACGGAGTAAGCTAATATGAGCATGCAAGATCCTATTGCGGATATGTTGACCCGTATTCGTAACGGCCAAGCTGCTAACAAAGTATCTGTGAAGATGCCTTCTGCCAAACTGAAAGTTGCTATCGCAAAGCTGCTGAAAGATGAAGGTTATATCACTGACTACGCCGTAGCAGAAGAAGGCGCTAAGCCTGAACTGGAAATCACTCTGAAGTATTTCCAGGGCCAACCTGTTGTTGAGACTATCCAGCGCGTAAGCCGTCCTGGTCTTCGTATTTACAAAGGTAAAGACGAGCTGCCAAAGGTTATGGGCGGACTGGGTGTCGCAATTGTGTCCACTTCTAAAGGCCTGATGACTGATCGTGCCGCCCGCCTTGCAGGCATGGGTGGTGAGGTTATCTGCTACGTAGCGTAAGGAGCTAGGAATGTCTCGTGTAGCAAAAGCACCAGTATCTATTCCAGCCGGCGTAGAGGTGACTTTAAACGACCAAACTATTACCGTTAAAGGCGGTAAAGGTAGTCTGACTCGAGTAATCAACAGCGCAGTTAACGTTGTTGTTGAAGGTGCAGAAATCAAGTTCTCTCCTGTTGAAGGCGTTGTTAACGCTTGGGCACAGGCAGGTACTGCTCGCGCACTGATCAACAACATGGTTGTTGGTGTTTCTCAGGGTTTCGAAAAGAAGCTGAAGCTGGTTGGTGTGGGTTACCGTGCCAAAGTTAGCGGCAGCGCTCTGGACCTGACCTTGGGTTTCTCTCACCCTCTGGTTCATCAATTGCCAGAAGGCGTTACAGCTGAATGTCCAAGCCAAACAGACATCGTACTGAAAAGTATCGATAAAGAGCTGGTTGGTCAGGTTGCGGCTGAAATTCGTGGCTATCGTCCACCAGAGCCTTATAAGGGCAAGGGTGTTCGCTATGAAGACGAACAAGTACGCCGTAAAGAGGCTAAGAAGAAGTAGGTAACGCGATATGGATAAGAAAACATCTCGCTTGCGCCGCGCCACTCGCGCTCGCAAGAAGATCCAAGAGCTGGGCGTCAACCGTCTGGTTGTACATCGTACACCGCGTCACATTTACGCTCAGGTAATCAACCCTGAAGCTCAGGTGCTGGCTGTTGCCTCTACTGCTGAGAAAGCAGTAAAGGAACAACTGAAGTACACCGGTAACGTAGATGCGGCCAAGGCAGTAGGTAAAGCTATTGCTGAGCGCGCGATCGAAAAAGGCGTAACTGTTGTTGCTTTCGATCGTTCTGGGTTCAAGTATCACGGTCGTGTTGCTGCTCTTGCAGAAGCCGCTCGTGAAGCTGGCCTCCAGTTCTAAGGGGTAAAACAATGGCTAAATTAGAAGCTCAGCAAAAAGACGATCTGCAAGAAAAGCTGATTGCAGTTAATCGTGTTTCTAAAGTAGTTAAAGGTGGTCGTATCTTTAGCTTCACCGCTCTGACTGTAGTGGGTGATGGTAACGGTAAGATCGGCTACGGCTATGGTAAAGCGCGTGAAGTTCCAGCTGCTATTCAAAAAGCAATGGAAAAAGCCCGTCGTAACATGGTTACAGTAAACCTGAACGAAGGCACTCTGCACCATCCGGTGAAGGGTCGCCACTCTGGTTCACGTGTTTACATGCAACCTGCTTCAGAGGGTACCGGTATTATCGCCGGTGGCGCAATGCGTGCCGTATTGGAAGTAGCAGGCGTTCATAACGTACTGTCGAAAGCATACGGTTCTACTAACCCGATCAACATCGTTCGTGCAACTGTTGACGCACTGGTACATATGAAGTCACCAGCGCAGATTGCAGCCAAGCGTGGCCTGAATGTTGACGAAATTCGGGGGTAATGCACCATGGCTACTAAAACTATCAAAGTAACCCAGACCAAAAGTGCTATCGGCCGCCTGCCTAAGCACAAGGCCACTCTGACAGGTCTTGGTCTGCGTCGTATTGGTCACACCGTTGAGTTGGAAGATACTCCTGCTATTCGCGGTATGATCAATAAGGTCTACTACATGGTAAAGGTGGAGGACTAATCAATGCGTCTGAATACTTTATCTCCAGCTGCAGGCGCTAAGTCTGCACCTAAGCGTGTAGGCCGTGGTATTGGTTCTGGCTTGGGTAAGACCGCTGGTCGCGGTCACAAGGGTCAAAAATCTCGTAGCGGTGGCGGTGTACGCCCTGGCTTCGAGGGTGGTCAAATGCCACTTAAGATCCGTCTGCCTAAGTTCGGCTTTACCTCGCGTATCGCTATGGTAACTGCTGAAGTTCGCTTGAGCGAACTGGCAAAAGTTAATGGTGACGTTATCGACCTGAACGCACTGAAAGATGCGAACGTAATAACTCGCAACATCCAGTTTGCGAAAATCGTTCTTTCAGGTACCATTGAGCGCCCAGTGACCGTAAAAGGTCTGAAGGTAACCAAAGGTGCACGCGCAGCTATTGAAGCTGCCGGCGGTAAGATCGAGGAATAATACGTCGATGGCAAAACCAGGACTTGATTTAAAAAGCGCGAAAGGTGGACTTTCCGAATTGAAAGTTCGCCTCCTGTTCGTGATTGGCGCAATTATCGTGTTTCGTGCCGGTTCATTTGTGCCAATTCCTGGTATTGACGCTGCTGTATTGGCAGAGCTGTTTGCTCAGCAAAAGGGAACCATCCTGGGCATGTTTAACATGTTCTCGGGTGGCGCCCTTGAGCGCGCCTCTATTTTTGCATTGGGGATCATGCCGTACATTTCGGCCTCGATCATCATGCAGTTGCTGACTGTTGTGCATCCTGCCCTCGCTGAACTGAAGAAGGAAGGTGAGTCAGGACGTAAGAAAATCAGCCAGTATACAAGATGGGGCACGTTGGTGCTGGGTACATTCCAGTCGATCGGTATTGCAACAGGGTTACCTAATCTGGTGAACGGCCTGGTGGTCGATCCCGGTTTCGGATTCTATTTTGTTGCAGTCGTCAGTTTAGTCACAGGAACCATGTTCCTGATGTGGCTTGGCGAGCAAATTACCGAGCGCGGTATAGGTAACGGTATCTCGATCCTGATTTTCGCAGGTATCGTAGCCGGTCTGCCTTCTGCTATCGGTCAAACGGCCGAGCAAGCGCGTCAAGGCGACTTGAACGTATTGGTATTGTTGTTGATTGCGGTGATTGTGTTTGCCGTAACCTATTTCGTGGTATTTGTGGAGCGTGGTCAGCGTCGTATCGTCGTTAACTATGCTAAGCGTCAGCAGGGCCGAAAGGTATTTGCTGCGCAGTCAACCCATTTGCCGCTGAAGGTTAATATGGCCGGCGTAATTCCGCCAATCTTTGCGTCCAGCATAATTCTGTTCCCAGGCACACTGGCTCAGTGGTTTGGTCAGAATCCGTCTATGGAATGGCTGACTGAGGTTTCCCTCGCAGTTTCTCCTGGACAGCCGCTGTACTCTCTGTTGTATGCAGCAGCAATTATTTTCTTCTGTTTCTTCTATACTGCGTTGGTGTTTAACCCTCGTGAGACAGCAGATAACCTGAAGAAGAGTGGTGCGTTCATTCCCGGGATCCGTCCCGGCGAACAGACTTCGCGTTACATTGATAAAGTGATGACCCGTTTGACTCTGGCAGGCGCGTTGTATATTACCTTTATCTGTTTAATTCCGGAGTTCATGTTAATCGCATGGAAAGTACAGTTCTATTTTGGCGGTACTTCACTACTGATTATGGTAGTTGTGATCATGGACTTCATGGCTCAGGTTCAGACCCATATGATGTCTCATCAATATGAGTCTGTGATGAAGAAAGCTAATCTGGTGAACAAAGCGAATCTCGATCGCTTTGGTCGATAAGATAGCTTTACGGAGTGATGAAATGAAAGTTCGAGCTTCCGTGAAGAAGATCTGCCGTAACTGCAAGATCGTCAAGCGTAGTGGCGTTGTACGCGTTATCTGTGTTGAACCAAAACACAAACAGCGTCAAGGCTAAAAATCTTGGCCAGCTCTTAACTGGGCTGGCCAAAAATATTGTTTGCAAACTAGTCATCTGTCGAGTATCCTTTCGGGCTTTTCACAGATGGCCTTTAACTTAAGGAGTGCATAGTGGCCCGTATCGCTGGCATTAACATTCCTGATCAAAAGCACACAGTCATTGCACTGACTGCTATCTACGGTATCGGTCGTACTCGCGCTAAAGCTATCTGCGCGGCTACAGCCATTGCCGAAGACGCTAAGATCAAGGAATTGAGCGAAGCTCAAATCGATACTCTACGCGAAGAAGTTGCCAAATACTCAGTAGAAGGTGACTTACGCCGTGAGGTTTCAATGAACATCAAGCGTCTTATGGACCTTGGTTGTTATCGTGGCCTCCGCCATCGCCGTAGCCTGCCTCTCCGTGGGCAACGTACTAAGACCAATGCGCGTACTCGCAAAGGTCCACGTAAACCAATCAAGAAGTAACGGGAAGGTAGACAATGGCTAAAGTTCCGTCACGTTCTCCGCGTAAGCGCGTACGTAAACAGGTTGCTGATGGCATGGCTCATATCCATGCGTCTTTCAACAATACAATTGTTACTATCACAGATCGTCAAGGTAACGCTCTGTCATGGGCGACTGCAGGTGGTTCAGGTTTCCGTGGTTCACGTAAATCTACTCCATTTGCTGCGCAGGTGGCAGCTGAGCGCGCAGGTACTGCCGCTCAGGATTATGGTGTTAAAAACCTTGAAGTTTTCGTGAAGGGTCCAGGTCCAGGTCGTGAGTCAGCCATTCGTGCGCTGAACGCTGTTGGTTACAAAATTACCAACATCACTGATGTGACGCCGATCCCTCATAACGGTTGTCGTCCTCCTAAAAAACGCCGCGTGTAATTGGCAGTTTCGTTAGGATAGTTGGAGAAAGATCATGGCAAGATACTTGGGTCCCAAGCTCAAGCTCAGCCGCCGGGAAGGTACTGACCTTTTCCTGAAAAGCGGTGTGAGAGCAATCGATTCGAAGTGTAAGCTGGAAGCTGCACCTGGACAGCATGGCGCTCGTAAGCCACGTTTGTCTGATTACGGCTTGCAGTTACGCGAGAAACAAAAAGTTCGTCGTATTTACGGTGTGCTGGAAAAGCAGTTCCGTAACTACTACAAAGAGGCTGCACGTCTGAAAGGCAACACAGGTGAAAACCTGCTGCAACTTTTGGAAACCCGTTTGGATAACGTAGTTTATCGTATGGGCTTTGGTGCGACTCGTGCAGAAGCACGTCAGCTGGTTAGCCATAAGTCAATTATGGTCAACGGTCGTGTTGTTAACATTCCGTCATTCAAAGTGTCTGCGAATGATGTTGTAAGCATTCGCGAGAAGTCACAGAAGCAAGCCCGTATCAAGGCTGCTCTGGAAGTGGCTGCTCAACGCGAGAAGCCTACATGGGTTGAAGTCGACAGCGCAAAAATGGAAGGTGCTTTCAAGCGTCTGCCAGAACGTAGCGATTTGTCTGCGGAAATTAACGAACAGCTGATCGTCGAGCTTTACTCTAAGTAAGGCTAACAAACAAGAGAGGACACAATGCAGGGTTCTGTTACAGAATTTCTTAAACCGCGTCTCGTTGATATCGAGCAGGTTAACCCAACTCGTGCCAAGGTGACTCTGGAGCCACTCGAGCGTGGTTTTGGTCATACTTTGGGTAACGCGTTGCGTCGCATCCTATTGTCGTCTATGCCCGGCTGCGCGGTTACCGAAGTCGAGATCGACGGCGTACTGCATGAATACAGCAGTAAGGAAGGCGTACAAGAAGATATCCTTGAAATATTGCTGAACCTGAAAGGGCTGGCAGTTATGATCGAGGGTAAAGACGAGGCTATGCTCACTCTGAGCAAGTCCGGCGCAGGCCCTGTTACCGCAGCCGACATCACCCACGACGGCGATGTCACAATCGTGAACCCGGATCATGTTATCTGTCACCTGACCGGTAACAATGACATCAGTATGCGTATCCGCGTTGAGCGTGGTCGTGGTTATGTACCGGCTTCTGCCCGTGCACAAACCGAAGACGATGATCGCCCAATCGGTCGTCTGCTGGTCGATGCTTCATTCTCGCCTGTTGCTCGCATTGCTTATAATGTTGAGGCGGCTCGTGTGGAACAGCGTACTGACTTGGACAAGCTGATCATCGATATGACTACTAATGGTACTATCGATCCTGAAGAAGCTATCCGTCGTTCTGCGACCATCTTGGCTGAACAGCTGGATGCCTTCGTTGAACTGCGTGATGTGACTGAGCCAGAGCAGAAAGAAGAGAAACCGGAGTTCGATCCGATTCTGTTGCGTCCTGTCGACGATTTAGAGCTAACTGTACGTTCGGCTAACTGTTTGAAAGCCGAAGCGATTCATTACATCGGAGATCTGGTACAACGCACTGAAGTTGAGCTGCTCAAAACTCCTAACCTGGGTAAGAAATCGCTTACCGAGATCAAGGATGTGTTGGCATCTCGCGGACTGTCGCTAGGTATGCGTCTGGAAAACTGGCCACCGGCTAGTTTGGCAGACGACCTGTAAGTCCCAGGTTTTGTACAGATTTAGGTTATAAGGATTAGGTCATGCGCCATCGTAAGAGTGGTCGTCAACTTAACCGCAACAGCAGTCACCGCCAAGCCATGTTCCGTAACATGGCAAGTTCACTGGTTCGTCATGAAATCATCAAGACAACTGTAGTGAAGGCCAAAGAACTGCGTCGCGTAGTTGAGCCTCTGATAACACTTGCTAAAAGTGACAGCGTAGCAAACCGTCGTCTGGCGTTTGCTCGTACTCGCGACCAAGAAGTCGTAGGTAAACTGTTTAACGAACTGGGTCCACGCTATCAGGAACGTCCTGGTGGTTACACCCGTATCCTGAAGTGCGGTCTGCGTGCCGGTGATAAAGCCCCTATGGCTTACATCGAGCTGGTTGGTCGCCCAGAAGCTGCTGAAGCTGTAGAAGTTGAAGCTGCTGCTGAGTAATCTCAGGTAAGTTCTGAAAAAGCCCCGCTAACAGCGGGGCTTTTTATTTTCTATATTGTCGTAATTAATCCATCAGTTCGGCCTGCTCCCTGACCCTCTCAGGCAAACTCAGTTGCCATCGCTTTAAACCACTCTCACTGAATAGATAAGCACCGCTGGTATCCATCTTGGGGAATATCTCTGCCGGCTTTTTGCCCGTCAGGATCTGTTTGGCTATGGTTCCTGCTATGCGGCCATGTTTGTAACCATCAAGAATATACCCTCCGATATTGCCCTTTGAACCTACACTGAAATCCCAGAACCCAAAATGAGGCACGGTGGCGTTGTCGTGAGTCCAGCGAGCGACCCGCATCTCATCTACTATCTGTTGCTTATCGTCTTGCAGTGTTTGATACAGGGCCACAAACACAGCATCATAGCCTCGCTCTCGGGCGCTTGACACAGAAGCCTGCCAACTGCTGAACTTTTGATGTTGTTCAATATCGATTTGGTTGTTGCCTATCATCAGATTCTGGTTGAGTTTTTTAATCGAGTTTATGGCGGCTTCAGACGTATAACTAAAGTCAAATAACAGTAAGAATTTATGTGGTGGTGGAGTGGGTAACATCGCCTGTGCCATCAACAGCGAGCGTTTAAACAGAGGACGCTCCAACACACCGGTAATGTTACCTGTATGCTTGATTCTATAATCACGAGGATTACCGTTGATCCCTAAATAAACTACAGGGGTTTGGGTTTGGCTGAAGCGCTCATGTAGCAGCATCAAGGCATTGTCATCGGCGAGAAATACCAAATCGGGTTTAAGTTCCAGGTATCTTTGCCAGGCTTTATCGGCCTGGATTTTAAATTGCTCTTTGGGGAGTCGCTTGGTATCAAGAGCGAAGGTATGAAATGGGTGTTCATTGCCAAGGATGGATATTATCCCGGCTTTATAGCTTTGGTCCCAGGGATATTCGGCGTGGTAGGACTCAATCAGCAAGAGATTGGCGGCACCGGTTGGCAGTGACAGCAGTAAACCCAGAAATACCAATGCGCGCATGCTAAGTCCTTGTATCCAGCCTATAGAATTTTAGCGTGGCAGAAATTTCAGACTCTGCAAGTAATAAAAAAGCCTCCGAAGAGGCTTTTTTATCTATGGGCATTTACTTGGCGCCGCCGACCTGTTGCGTGTTGTACTCAAGCTTTTCATGGGTCTGGCCCATGGCTTCGGCAACTTCAGGTGGCATATAGTTTTCATCATGTTTGGCCAGCACTTCAGAAGCTTCCAATTTGCCAGATTCAACCAGTACACCCTGGGCAACAATACCTTGTCCTTCACGGAACAGATCCGGCAACAGGTCATCATAAGTCACTATGATTTCACCGCCGGCGGCATCATGCACGGCAAACTCAACATGCAGGCTATCAGGATCACGTACCATGGAGCCTACAGTAACCATGCCCCCCACGCGGATCCGTTGTCCTACTTCCGGCTTGATGCCAGTGTCCTTTTTACCATTGACTATTTCGGTGGGAGTATAGAAGAGGTTAAGGTTGGAGTTGAGGGCATATAACAGCAAGGAAGCCACGGCAGCAACACCTGCAATCAAGGCTACAGCCAATACCAGTCTCTTTTTGCGTCTTGGGTTCACGATCTGTTACTCCGGTTTTGAGCGAGGCGTTCCTCACGTTGCACTTTGGATGCTATTTCCTGCAGCACTCGACGCTTCTTCATCGAACTGACCAGGATAAGCAGGCTAAGGGACACGAAAGTGACACCGTAGGCCAACCATACATAGAAGGCATAGCCGCCCATGTTGAAAAACTCTGCTAAAGATTGAAACTGCATTATTTGACTCCTTCGGCCTTGGCCAGTTCCCTAACCCAAGGGCGCATTCCGTTACGGGCCAGAATTTCGGCACGGAAACGCACCAGAGTGATGGCACCTATCATCAAACCAAACCCAAATATGTTAATCAATAAAGGGTAGAGCATGTCGGTGGACATGGTCGACTTTTCAGTGATTCGGATAGTGGATGGCTGGTGCAGTGAGTTCCACCATTCAACCGAATACTTAATGATAGGGATATTAATCACCCCAACTATGGCCAGAATACCGGCGGCTCTGGCTGCCAGCACCTTGTCTTCGAATGAGGCATAAAGAGAGATAACTCCTAGATACAGGAATAACAGCACCAGCTCAGAGGTCAGGCGTGCATCCCAAACCCACCAAGTACCCCACATGGGTTTACCCCAAGTGGCACCAGTGAACAGAGCGATAAAGGTCACTACAGCACCAATTGGTGCGATAGAGGCGGCTGCCCAATCGGCCAGTTTGATCTGCCACACCAGGCCTATGAAGGCCGCGGTTGCCATACCCATGTAAGCGGCCATCGACATGGATGCTGCAGGTACGTGGATAAAGATAATACGATAGCTGTCACCCTGTTGGTAATCAGTGGGAGCAAATGCCAAGCCCCACACGGTTCCGGTTGCGATAAGTGCCAGGGCAAGAAGTGCAAACCAAGGCAGTAGTTTTCCTGACAGTTGATACGCCCTTTGAGGGTCGGCGTAGGGATGTAACCATTTCCACATTTCAGTTAGTACTCACTCGCAATGAGGCACCAATAGCAAAAGGTGCCAAGACTAAAGAACCGACCAGCATGGCGCCTAAAATCGCCAGCTGACCATCATAGGGTTGTTTGGATGCTGCAAAGTCGATCGCGCCGGTCGCAAAGATCAACACTGGTATATATAGTGGCAGGATCAACAAACTCAACAGCACACCGCCTTTGCGCAATCCCACTGTCAAGGCTACACCTATGGCGCCAAGCAGACTCAACACAGGTGTCCCCAGCATCAAGGTGGCTATCAGGGCGCCGTAACTGTTGTCGTCCAGATGCAGCAGCACAGCCAACAGCGGTGCAATTATAATTAAAGGTACGCCAGTCAGTAACCAGTGAGCAAACACTTTGGCCAGTACCAACAGCGCCAGTGGCTGTGGGCTAAGCAACATCTGCTCCAGACTTCCGTCACTGAAGTCTGCCTTGAACAGCCGCTCCAGTGACAACATGGCTGCCAGCAAGGCCGCAACCCAGATAATCCCGGGAGCAATCCGGGTCAACACCTGTGGCTCAGGACCTATACCCAGCGGAAACAGGGTAACCACTATGATAAAAAACAGTAGTGGGTTAAAAATATCACCACGATGACGCACGGCAATCTGTAGATCCCGTTTCAGCAGGGTGAAAAATGCCTTGGTAAAACTAATGCCTCTGTTCATCTCTGCTAAGCCTTATACGAAGCGATAATCCAAGCGGATTTTCCGTAACCTTTCATCTGTAATGATGCCCATATCCTGGTGGGTCGTCAGAATGACGCAGCCACCGGCTTCGGCATGGCGAATATAGAGTTGTTCCAATTCAGCGACCCCTTTCTTATCGATCGCGGTAAAGGGTTCATCCAGAATCCAGATTTTACAGGCGGTATGCCAGAGCCTGGCGAGTGCGGTTCGTCTGTGTTGGCCTGCAGACAGGTGACCTGCAAGCGCTTCTTCAAAACCGGTCAGGTTGACTTTGGCAAGGATTTCCCGAGCATCAAAGTCATCATACCCACTGATTCTTAAATTGAAGTTAAGGTTTTCCTCGGCGGTTAATTCGCTTTTCACGCCCGCGAGATGGCCCAGATAAAGCAGGTTTTCATTGAACTCATCGCGGCAACGAGTAATAGCTTCTCCCTGGAACAGGACTTCCCCCCCGTATGGACGTGACAGGCCGGCGAGGATCCTTAGCAGGCTGGTTTTACCGGCACCGTTAGGACCTTCAATCTGGACTATATCGCCAGGATGGATATCGAAGCTGAGTTCATCGAATAGTATTCGCTCTTCTCGAATACAAGTGAGGCTGCTTGCCGACAGCAGTGATGTAGGTTTTGGTTCTGCCACTGAGCCCTCTATAACAAGCGATAAGGAAACACAAGAGATACTAACACATGCTCTAGCTGGGGTTTACCACTGGTTTGCACTAAGTTTCAGCAATTTGATGTGCTTCCAATAAAAGTGAATTTTTTGGAACTTTTTTATCTGTTACTAATATATTAATGAATTCGCGACCTTTGTCCTTTTTTACGGAACAAGCTGCGATTTTAATCACAAAAAGGTGAGATTTATTGAAGTTTGTTGTACTCTTAGCGAGCTAAAATGAGTCTGCCTGCTTAACCAAGGGCAGCGTTGAGCTTTGTAAGTATTTGCATTAGGAACATTGAACATGAAAAAACTGTTAGCAATGACCGCAGTAGCTGCATTGACTATGTCTGCGAACGTGTCAGCCCAAGAAGGTGAGGCCGTTTACAATAAAGCCTGCCAAGTCTGCCATAGCATGGGTGTTGCCGGTGCACCTAAAGCACACGATGCTGCTGCTTGGGAGCCTCGCCTGGCCAAAGGTATCGACACCCTGCTTAACAGCGTTAAGTCTGGTTTGAACGCTATGCCTCCTGGTGGCATGTGTACAGATTGTACTGATGAAGATTACAAGAACGCTATTGGATTCATGTCCAAGTAATCAGGTATCATCATAAAAAAACCGGCATCAGCCTAATGCCGTTCACTTAGTGTGAACGGCATTTTTCTTAGGCTTAATGGGATACTTGTTTTTACTCATTTTTAACGCACGTGGATAGGCTCTAT
>NZ_JBKORL010000073.1:0-9350 GCF_047314525.1 Shewanella sp. BJSY2023SW007
AGCCTCTTTTCTTCGACCCTGTCACGTCTTTCGCGTTGCCGCTGTGCCGTGTCAGTGGGAGCGCATTATAGGGAGCCTGAACTTTTGTGCAAGGGGGATTTTTGCAAAACCACACCAAGCGAACACTATTTAGGCACCAACAGGGCAAAACCAACCTTTGAGCAACATAGATATTACCCTAAAGTCCCTTTTCATCTTGATGAGTAACTTGAACCAACTGAGATGGCTATGCAAGCTGACTTGCTCACTAACCAGAGTTGCTCGTCAAAGTGATATCAGTCCGCCGTATCTCTGTCGGAACCTATGCCAAACCTATGCCCGAACTTACGTCCTTGAGTCAACAGTTATCAAATTGGGTTCCATTGCCCGAGTGAAACGAGTCTTCATAAGGCTATTTCACTCAAGGTGGGATCTAGGTTTAGCACATATTTTGCCGCTTTGCAGAGTAAAAGCCTTTTGAAATGGCAGCCCAAAGTTATCACTATCACGAGAGAATCATGACTTGAGCTTGTCTAGACTCGCTTTATCTCCCGTATCTTCTTTTTCTTCGGCGCTTTCTTTGTTATCGCTATCTTTATTATCTCGGGCATGGAAAGTGGGAGAACCCTCTGCAGTTGATGCTTTGCCATCACTATCATCTGTCTCGTCGTCATCACCCAAAACATGAGACACCTTGAGTTTTCTAACGCTGCGAATGGTAACCACAGGCCCCGAGAGAGCATAGAGATAAAATAGCAGACAGAGGATTAATGCAGGCTCAACCGAGATCACCACAAATACGGCCACTACCAGCAGAATCACCAGGAAGTTCACCTTGCCGCGCCAATCGACTTCTTTAAAGGAGTGATAGCGGAAATTACTCACCATCAACAGACCGGCAACGGCCGTGACCAGGGCCACCAATATACCTATATCATGCCCTGAGACGCCGTAGCCCTGCCCCAACCAGACACTGCCGGCAATAAGAGCCGCTGCGGCCGGACTGGCAAGCCCTTGGAAGAAACGTTTATCGGCCACTCCTACTTGGGTATTGAAGCGCGCCAGACGCAAGGCAGCCCCGGCGCAATAGATAAACGCCGCCAACCAACCTATTTTGCCCAATTCAGAAAGCCCCCAGTTATAGGCTATCAAGGCCGGAGCCATACCGAAGGACACCATATCTGCCATCGAGTCGTACTCGGCACCAAAGGCACTCTGAGTGTTGGTCAAACGCGCCAGACGACCATCCAGTCCATCAAATAACATGGCAACAAATACAGCAATAGCCGATGCCTCAAAGTGCCCATTCATGGAAGCGATAACAGCATAGAAGCCCGAGAACAATCCTGCCGTTGTCATCAGATTGGGCAATAGATAGATGCCACGGGTTTTTATTGTTGGCTTGGATAAATTTTGCATACACTTAACCTGATGATGTAATAAAACTCATAGCGGCAAAGATAACACACTTGCTCAGACAAGCTCACCCTGCAGAAACGGAAACAGACAATGATAAAGATCAGCCTATTTATGGCTCTGCTGGCATTACTCGGAGCCAACGCTGCCTCGGCAACGCCCATTTATACTTGGGTCGATGAAAATGGCGTCACCCACTACAGCCAAGAGCCGCCGCCACAGCGGCAAGCCACCGAACTGGACAGCCAAAATCTGCAACCCGCCAGAATTGGCACGGTCGCGCCGCAGCGAAAAGATGACGTTGTGCAGGAGACAGAGTCTGAGAAACAAGCCAAATTGATCAAGGAGAAAGATGCGGCCCAGGCTCAGGCTATTTGTGATAAGTCCAAATTCCAATTGGATGTCCTCAATACCCACACCAGACTACAACGTAAAGATGACGCCTCAGGTGAAATGATTAAGATGACAGAAGAAGAACGGCAGGCGCAGATAAAGGAGCAGCAGGAAAGAATTCGGCTGTTTTGCCAAAGAAACTAGCCAGCAAGGCCAGAGTAGAATAGGTTCTAGTAGCAAAAAGGAGCGCCGAAGCGCTCCTTGTTATTCCCGGAGTCGACTTACTTAACGAAGTCTACACCCAGTTTGATATCCGCCTTCAAGGTATCCAGCATGGCGTCACGGGCATTGGTTTCAAACGCGCTTAGCTCACCATACGGCAGAACCTTTTCGATACCATTCTTGCCGAGCACCACTGGCTGGGCAAAAAATTCAGCGTGCTCACTGCCACCGTCAACATAGGCGCACTCGATCACATTGGCTTCACCCTGCAGACCGCGGATCAGCGACAGACCGAAACGGAAAGCGGCCTGGCCCATGGACAGAGTCGCGCTGCCGCCACCGGCTTTGGCTTCAACCACTTCAGTACCGGCGTTTTGAATACGCTTGGTCAGGGCAGCAACTTCTTCATCAGAGAAGCTGACACCTTCAACCTGAGATAACAGAGGCAGAATGGTCACACCGCTGTGGCCGCCAATCACATTGACTTTAACATCGGCAACGTTCAGCCCTTTGGCTTCGGCGATAAAGGTTTCAGAGCGGATGACATCGAGAGTCGTCACACCGAACAGACGGTTCTTGTCGTAAACACCGGCTTTTTTCAGTACTTCAGCAGCAATTGCCACAGTGGTGTTCACTGGGTTGGTGATAATACCAATCAGCGCCTTGGGACAAGTCGCAGCCACCTTTTCAATCAGGTTACGGACGATACCGGCATTGATATTGAACAGATCAGAACGATCCATGCCAGGCTTACGGGCAACACCGGCAGAAATCAGCACCACATCAGCACCTTCCAGTGCGGGTGTTGGGTCTTCACCGGCAAAACCTTTAACTTCAACTGCTGTCGGGATATGACTCAGATCCACGGCAACCCCAGGCGTTACGGGGGCGATATCATAAAGTGACAGCTGAGAGCCGGCAGGTAATTGGGTTTTCAACAGAAGGGCAAGAGCCTGGCCGATACCACCAGCAGCACCTAGTACAGCAACTTTCATAGTTATCTCCGTCAATTCTCGGAATTATGTGTGACATAGATCTAATTCTGTGATGGCGCAACATTAAAGGATCGTCACAAAAATAGCAATTATCCCTTAGTCATATGACTCTGTTTCATCAAAAGCTGAATTAACTTCAGCGTTTTCTACTGCCCACTGAGGCTTCTTTTCCCCCCCCAATGACCTGCATTGCATTTTTATGCAGACATCTTGGGTATTTGTTGACACTTATCCGTTTGATATGCAGAATGACCGAGATTTTCTGAATAACGACAGAAGAAGATAATGCAAGCAAGCAAAAATCAGGATGAGCTAATCAGAACCTTCAAGGCTCTGCTTAAAGAGGAGCGCTTCGGCTCCCAGAGTGAAATAGTCAATGCACTGCAAGCCGAAGGCTTTGCCAATATCAACCAGTCCAAAGTCTCGCGCATGCTGAGCAAGTTCGGTGCAGTGCGCACCCGTAACGCTAAGCAGGAGATGGTCTACTGCTTACCGGCCGAACTAGGAGTGCCTACCGCCGGCAGCCCGCTGAAGAATCTGGTATTGGATGTAGATCATAACCAAGCCATGATAGTGGTACGTACCAGCCCGGGCGCGGCGCAGTTAATTGCCAGGCTGCTGGACTCCATCGGCAAGCCAGAAGGTATTCTGGGCACTATCGCTGGTGATGACACTATCTTTATCTGCCCTTCCAGCATCAAGACCATTGATGAAACTCTGGAAACTGTGAAATCGCTGTTCAATTACACAGACTGAGTTGAAGATGTCATAAAAAAACGCCCCTCACTGAGGGGCGTTTTTTGTCGCTATCGCATTATTAATCATCAAACTGGATCATAAAATCCAGAGAAGGGGCAAAGAAAGAGGAGCCTGTTACCGCCTGAGTAAAGTGCATCAGGTGATCATGGTGTCCTTCTCCGTCACCGAAAACCATACTGTGAAGCATCTTTTCGAAATGGCTTGGTGTCTTACAAGTAGAGATAAACATCAACCCCTGCTGTTTTACAGAACCATAAGGCATGCTCTGACGCAGGATCTCCATCGGCTCACCATTGTCATACTTGAGGTTTACCCGCTTGATATGCGCAGTCAAGGGTTTATCTTCCGAGGCGTACTCTATGTTGTCCTGCTTGGTGCGGCCTATGATGTCTTCCTGCTTTTTCAGCGGCAGTCTATGCCACTTACTCAAATTGTGGACATATTTCTGTACATGAATGTAGCTACCGCCACGAAATGCATCGTCTTCATCGCCTACCAGAGCTACAGCTTGACGACCTCTGCCCTTGGGGTTTTCTGTACCATCGACAAAACCGGTCAGATCGCGGCTGTCCATAAAGCGGAACCCACGTTCCTCCTCTTCCAGCTCGGCCAGGCCTTCCAGCATTTCATTGACCTCATTGGCCACCAGATGAAGAATATCCAGGCGATCACAACGCAGGTGAATAAAAATATCGAACTCTATCGCCGGCGCATCCCGGTTACCCGACTCCATAGCAGGGAATGGCTTGAGTTCAGTTGGCCTGCTTCCCGGATAGAGATGATCCCAAAAATTGGCACCAATCGCCACAAAGGCGTTAAAGGCACTGTCAGCATACTGATCTGCCAGCTCATACAAATACTGGGCGACATTGGCCAGGCAAGGACGCAGTTGTGACTCCCCGCCTTCGTTGGCATTGAACATCAGATAAACACTGTGCAGATTTCCCTCTGCGCAGATCCCCAGCTGTTCCCGTGGCATAACCTGTGTATCCATTTGCAATCTACCCTTTCAGATTAATTCATCTTCGGCCTTATTATCCGCAACTTGAGCATTAATTTGAATTAGCTCACGCACGTTTTTGCCGATTACTTTCAATAACCTGATGCCTGCCCGTCTTTACGGGACTCGGAAGCTCCCCGATAAACGCCGCTTTCAACATTGACGCCTATGGCCTGATAACCACCAAAAGCCCCGAGAGAATCACTCAAAGTATGCCCCTTTTTCATCAGCTCACGGCGGGTTTCCATGGAAAAGCCCGACTCGAGACTGATATAACCGCCATCTGTCATCTGCTCGCCGGTCGGTTGGCTGGAACCTGTATGCAGTATTCTCGGAGCATCGCCCGCCTCCTGCAGGTTGAGGCCAAAATCAATCAGATTAATCATGATCTGGGCATGCATCTGGGGTTGGGTGGCTCCCCCCATGACGCCAAAGCTGAGCCAGGGCTTGCCATCTTTGGTGACAAAGGCCGGAATTATGGTATGAAACGGTCTCTTACCCGGTGCATAGGAGTTGGCACGCCCAGGAGTGAGATCAAACAGCTGGCCTCTGTCCTGCAACACAAATCCCAAGTCCGGAGGCGTCATGCCTGAGCCCATACCACGATAATTGCTCTGGATGAGGGACACCATATTGCCTTCTTTATCGGCGGTAGTGAGATAGATGGTATCACCGTGTAAAAGATTGGGATTACCCGGCTCAACGCTGGCGGCGGCTTTGTCAGCATCGATAAGCTTGGCTCTGGCGTAGTTGTATTCTTTGGAAATAAGTGAGGCTACCGGCACTTTGGCAAAGTCCATGTCGGCGTAGAACTTGGCTCGGTCGGCAAACGCCAGCTTTTTTGCTTCCACGAAATGATGCACATATTCGGCGCTGCCCAACCCCATGGCCTTGAGATTAAATGGCTCCAGGGTTTTAAGGATCTGCAGTGCCGCTATCCCCTGGCCGTTGGGCGGCAGCTCCCAGATATCATAGCCCCGATAATTAGCCGATACAGGCTCGACCCACTCACTCTTGTGAGAAGCGAGATCTTCATAGGAAAGATAACCGCCCTGTTGTTGCATATAAGCGGCAATACTGCGGGCTATCTCTCCTTTGTAAAAGACATCCCGGCCCCCCTTGGCAATTTTTTCATAGCTGTTTGCCAAAGCCGGGTTTCGAAACAATTCACCGACGGCCGGCATGCGGCCACCTGGCATATAGGTTTCTTTAAACCCCGGGTATTTGGCCAGCTTGTCACCGCTGCGCGCCAGATAGAAGGCGATGAGCTCGGAAACCGGAAATCCTTCACGGGCATAATGAATAGCCGGTGCCAGGTTATCCTTCATGGGCAATTTGCCGAACTTGTCATGCAGTTCATACCAGCCATCCACGGCACCGGGCACGGATACGGGCAAAGGCCCATAAGGCGGCAGCTGCTCAAGCCCTTTGGCCTTGAGCATCTCCAGCGTCAGAGAAGCCGGACTGCGGCCAGAGGCATTAAGCCCATAGAGCCGCTGCTCTTTGGCGCTCCAGACAATCGCAAAAAGATCGCCGCCTATGCCAGAGCCTGTAGGCTCCACCAACCCCAGCATGGCATTGGCGGCAATCGCGGCATCCACGGCGCTGCCACCTTGTTTGAGAATATCGACCGCCACCTGAGTCGCCAGTGGTTGGCTGGTTGCCGCCATACCATTGACCGCATAGACTTCAGAGCGGCTCGCAAAGGCCGCGCCCGTGATTCTGTCCATCGCCATGCTTCCCGTGCTGCAGAAAACAGTCAAACTCCCAATGACGCCGAGTAACAGCTGACGGCATGAGCTGTTGCTGATATTCCGTATCCCTTGTACGTCCTGCATTTTATTATTGCTGTGGTTATGCATCTCGCCTCCGCTCTCATCCCGGAGCGGCGCATGGGCGAGTCCGGGGTTCAGTGAATACCTATGGTGAATTCAATCAAACCGATTGTTTGGTATAACACAGAGACAAACAAATTATCACCCACAGCAAACCTATGAAACAATTGTTGTTAACAGCCATTACCGAACAACACCAACGGATGTTCCAGTGCCGACAGCCTGACTCTCTGCCCTGGAGAAAACTGTACCTGATGACTACGAACCTCGAGTATGACTCCCTCTTGCTGCACATCATAATGGCAAACATTGCCCAGAAAACGCCGCTCGGTAACCACGGCCAGCCCCTGTTCGTCGGGACGTAACTCCAACTGCTGTGGCCGCAGCAACAACTCGCCCTGCCAGTTCAGTGGCAAACCATGGGGCAAAGAGCTTTTAAGGCGGCCGATTTGAGTATCGACACAGTGCTCGCAGCTGACCTTGGCCTCAAGATAATTACCGCTGCCGAGAAAGTCCGCCACATAGCGATTGACCGGGTTGGCATAGAGAGTTTCAGCACTACCTTGCTGCACTATTTTTCCATCTTCAAACAGCGCCAGGGTATCGGCAAAAACAAAGGCCTCATCCTTACTGTGGGTCACAAATACGGCGCTGACGTTACGGCTCTTGAGGATCGCGCGAATCTCCAGCATCAGCTCGCCGCGTACCTGGGCATCTATGTTGGAGAAGGGTTCATCCAACAACAGCAGTTCAGGCTCATAGGCAAGCGCCCTGGCAATCGACACCCTCTGCTGTTGACCGCCGGACAACTCGTGGGGATAACGTTCAGCAAGCCCGGTGAGCTTGACCAAGTCCAACATCTCCTCAAGCCGGCTCAGGCGCTGCGCCTTATTCAATCCCTTGACACCAAAGAGGATATTCTGCGCGAGCGTCAAGTGGGGAAACAGGGCATAGTCCTGAAAGATCATCCCCACGCCACGCTCCTCTCCCGGAACCTGCAGCTTATCCGTGGTTACTGCACGGCCGCTGATATGAATTTCACCGGCGGAGACCGGCTGCAGTCCGGCAATGGCTCTGAGCAGAGTCGTTTTACCACAACCACTGGGTCCGAGCAGAGCGGCAATTTCACCGGCTTGCAAAGTAATGCTCAGCCCTTTGAGCACCTGCTGGGCGCCATAATGGCTATGGAGTTGCTTGACACTCAGGGTCGACATCAGTTGTTTTGCTCCAGCGAACGGTTGAGATAAATCAAGGGCACCAGCCCCACCAACACAATAACAATAGCCGCCAACGCCCCCTGCTCCAACTGCTCATCGGAGACGTATTGGAACACTTGGGTGGCCAGGTTGTGAAACCCTACAGGGCTTAGCAGTAAGGCAGCCGGCAACTCTTTCATCGCCTCGATAAATACCAGCAGCAGAGCGGCAAAAATACCGC
This sequence comes from Shewanella sp. BJSY2023SW007, assembly GCF_047314525.1. Lineage (NCBI taxonomy): Bacteria > Pseudomonadati > Pseudomonadota > Gammaproteobacteria > Alteromonadales > Shewanellaceae > Shewanella > Shewanella sp. BJSY2023SW007. The sequence goes on from NZ_JBKORL010000073.1 coordinate 7,977, forward strand.
TGCGCAGCAATGGCAGATGGATTAATGCCAGTACTTTACCCGGTGTCTTGCCCAGACTGATGGCCGCCATATCCAAAGAAGGCGACAGCCGTTTGTAACTGCTCTCTATACTGCCGATGGCAATGGCGGCAAAACGAATACAAAACGCCAGCACCAAGGCGGCGATACTGCCGGTGAACAGCAGCCCCGGGCCTTGACGCTCGAACAGGGCGTAGAGATCATCGATTCTGAAATCGAGCCAGGTCAGCGGAATAAGCACGGCAATCGCCAGCACAGTGCCCGGCAGTGCATAGCCGGTACTGACCAGACGGGATGGCAACATGTCCCACTTTCGCGGGCTCAGGCGGCGAATGAACATCAAGAGGATAGCCAAGAGCAAACACAATACACTGCTGATGGCGGCGACCGTTAGGCTGTTGAGACTGTACTGCCAAAAGTCACTGTTCCAGCTCTGTTGCCAGTAATCCAAGGCGTAACTGCCGAGAATGACAAATGGCAAAAAAAACGCCAGCAGCAGCAACAGCGAGCAGTAGCCGAGCGCCAACCACTCACGCCAACCTTTGAGCCGGTATGGCTCTGGTGCCTCAAGCAACAGCTGTTTTTGAAACAATTGCTGTTTACGCCTCGCCATACGCTCCAGCGCAAACAGAGTAAAGACACCAAGCAACATCAATAGCGAAATTTTAGCCGCGGCCGCCAAGTCACCATAGGCTCGCCAGGTGTCGTAGACAGCCGTGGTCAGGGTGGATACCGCAAAATAATTGACCGTCGCCAAGTCAGCCATGGTTTCCATGGCCACCAGGGCGACACCGGCCGCCAGCGCCGGGCGTGCCATTGGCAGCGACAAACGCCAGAAACTCTGCCATGGCGAGCAACCCATCACCTTGGCTGCATGCTGCAAACTTAAGGATTGCTCCAGAAACGCGGTGCGCCCCAAGAGGTAAACATAGGGGAAGAGTACCAGCGACAAAATCACAGTGGCGCCGCCCAGAGTTCGAATATCGGGAAACCAGTAGTCGCTTACCGATTGCCAACCAAAACTTGCGCGTAAAAACCGCTGCACAGGCCTAATGCCGTTCACTTAGTGTGAACGGCATTTTTCTTAGGCTTAATGGGATACTTGTTTTTACTCATTTTTAACGCACGTGGATAGGCTCTATCCCGTTTCCCATCAAGCTTGAACTGCCTCGCATTACGCACTATGTCCAAGACATCTCTCGGGACATTCCCAGGCGTTTGAGATGACAGCTGAGTCAGTTTAAAAATGATATAACTCGACGCATCTCTAAAGCTTAATTGGTTCGGATGTAACGACGGTAAGCTTTTAGCCATCAACACCATCTTGTATCTGATGAGGTTATAGGCCAACAGTAC
>NZ_JBKORL010000073.1:9397-9671 GCF_047314525.1 Shewanella sp. BJSY2023SW007
TAAAGCGACTCTCCAGAAGATGCTGCTTCATCTCCCGATAGCCCACTTCTATCTCCCATCGATGGGCATATAAATCCGCTATCTCTGCCCCCGGATAACGCAATGGGTCCGTTAATGACGTCAAAATGGAAACCGACTTACCTTTTATCGTCTTCGTCAGTAAGCGAGCTTCAATATTGTCAGGCAGCATAGGCCACTTCTTTCTGGCTTGAGGCGTGGTGGTTAACCGCACCAGTTGGTCGTGTTTTCCTAAAGAGCGTACCACTTCATATTG